>NZ_CP112998.1:6085000-6110000 GCF_026625565.1 Dyadobacter pollutisoli | reverse complement strand
AAACTTATCCGCTTCATATATATAGACAGTCAGCACTGGTCCAAAAATTTCATCACAAAGAGTGATATAATCGGGTTTAGAGGCTCTGATCACTGTTGGTTGAACAAAGTACCCTTTACTTTTATCAGACGCTCCACCAGCGATAATTTCAGCATCCGCACTATTTTTAGCTCCTTCTATATAGGTAGTTATTTTATCAAAGGATTTTTCGTCAATAACTGCATTGACAAAATTGGAAAAGTCTTCCACGCCTCCCATCTTGATTTCTGCCAGATCCTTAATCATCAAGCTCTTTACTTCCTCCCACAGATTGGACGGAATGTATGCTCTTGATGCCGCTGAGCATTTTTGTCCCTGGTACTCAAATGCTCCACGTACCAGCCCGGTTGCCAATGCTTTGGGATCAGCAGACTTATGTGCCAAAACGAAATCCTTTCCACCCGTCTCCCCTACGATCCTTGGGAAAGACTTATAAAGAGATATATTGTCTCCAATCGCCTTCCATATAGTCTGAAAAACCTTGGTACTTCCTGTGAAATGAACGCCTGCAAAGTCGCGATGCTTAAAAATCACCTCTCCTGCAACCGGACCATCTACCAGGATCATATTAATGACACCAGCAGGTAATCCGGCCTCTTTAAAAACCTTCATAATGACATTCGCTGAATAAACCTGCGCAAAAGCAGGCTTCCATAACACCACATTACCCATCAATGCAGGAGCAGCTGGCAAATTCCCGGCAATAGCTGTAAAATTGAATGGTGTGATTGCAAATACAAATCCTTCTAACGGCCGGTACTCCATACGATTCCAGACGCCGTCAGAGGAAATTGGCTGCTGCTGGTATATATCCCGCATGAAATTCACATTGAGACGAAGGAAGTCAATAATCTCGCAGGCAGAATCGATCTCTGCCTGATAGGCATTTTTGGACTGCCCGAGCATCGTTGCAGCATTGATCTCAGCACGGTAAGGCCCGGCAATGAGGTCAGCTGCTTTCAGGAAAATCGCTGCGCGCTGTTCCCAGTTTAGAGACGCCCAGCTACTTCTTGCTTCCAAGGCGGCAGTAATAGCCTTTTTTACATCTTCCTGATCACCTTCATGAAAATAACCCAGGATATGCTGGTGATCGTGAGGCGGCGAGACTGACTTTTTGTTCTGTGAATATATTTCTTCTCCACCTATATACTGTGGAATATCGATCACTTTTGACCTTGCCTCAGCAATTGCTTTTTTTAACAGAACCTTCTCGGGACTTCCCGGCCCGTAGTTCTTAACCGGCTCATTTTTCGATGCCGGTACATTGAAAATACCTATTGACATGTTTATAGTTTGTTTTGTTATCTGAATAGCTATTAAATAGTAACAAAAAAATTTCGCTACCAGTCCAAAAATTTGACATCAGCGCTTATTCAATTCTCTTCGTCTTCTTCTAAACCCAATTAAAGGTCTTTAAAATAACTTACTAGCTGGTATTTTCCTTAAATTTGCGCTCCCAATTTTAGGCCTATATTTCTATTAAAATGATATTTTACAGTACCAAAACTGCAAGTTTAAAAGCCTCTCTGGAAGAAGCTATCTTTAATAGTTTGCCTCCGGATAACGGCCTGTATATGCCTGAACACATTCCTGCAATTTCCGAAGAATTCTTGGCAGACATTGAAAACAGGACATTCAAAGAAATTGCAATTGAAATAACGCATACATTATTCGAAGGCGAAATTACAAGAAGTGAGATTGAAACCATCATTGATAACGCCTATGATTTCGAAGCTCCCGTTGTCAAGATTACTCCTGACGACTATGTATTAGAGCTTTTTCATGGCCCATCGATGGCTTTTAAGGATTTTGGAGCAAGATTCATGGCTGCTATCATGTCTTACTTTTTGCTTCGCTCAAAAAAAGAAATAAAGATATTGGTAGCTACCTCAGGAGATACGGGTGGCGCAGTTGCCCAAGGCTTTTATAAAATACCTGGTATATCGGTCACTATCCTTTACCCGAGTGGCAAGGTTAGCGATATTCAGGAGAAGCAACTTACTACATTGGGATACAATGTTACCGCGCTTGAAGTTTCCGGAACTTTCGACGATTGCCAGCGTCTCGTTAAAGAAGCATTTCTTGATCCCGAGCTAAATGAAAAATTCAATCTGGCCTCTGCCAATTCCATTAATATTGCGAGACTTATACCGCAGTCATTTTATTTTTTCGCTGCCTATGCCCAACTCAAAAAACTAGGTAAGCCCATTGTGTTCTCCGTACCAAGCGGAAACTTTGGAAATTTAAGTGCTGGATTGCTCGCCTACCGTATGGGACTTCCAGTTGAACACTTCGTGGCTGCGACCAACCTGAACAATGCAGTACCCCGGTACTTGGAAACCGGCAGCTACGATCCGGCTCCTTCCATTGAAACAATTTCCAATGCAATGGATGTAGGCAGTCCAAGTAACTTCGTTCGTCTGAAAAGATTTTTCAATGATGACTGGAAACTGGTGACTGAAAAAATTTCCGGTTTTTATTTTAATGATGAACAAACTCAAAAAGCAATGCGGGAAGTTTACGGCAACGCAAATTATGTGATGTGCCCTCACACTGCTGTCGCCTACCGAGGACTGCAAGAGTATCGTAAAAAAAATCAGAACAATTTCACCGGCGTCTTCCTCTCCACCGCCCATCCTGCCAAATTTATCGACCTGGTTGAAGAAACATTGGGAAAAAGCATTGAAATACCTGAAAGACTGAAATCTTTGCTCTCCATTGAAAAAAAGTCGGTGAAAATGAATGCAGACTTTACGGAGTTTAAAACACTACTAATGAGTTAATTAAATCAATATTATTTCGATCTGTAACGCCGGAGAATTGCTTATTCATTCGGAACCGTATCTAAGGTCGCGAATAACTAAATGTAAAAGGGGTCAAAAGCTGTGTGCTTCTGACCCCCTCTTTGCTTTTATTGAATTTTCTAGTTGATCACATCGCCTCTCAAAATTCTGAAGCGTTTCCGCGACTCGGCTACAAAAATACTTCCCGGATATTTTTCCATCAATTCCTGATACAGCTTCATCGCCTGATCCTTGTCATTCAATTTTTCCTGGTACAGTTTGGCCATCGCATACAGGGCATCATCTCCGTAAATGTCATGACCATATTTGGAGTACAACAATTTGAGATCCTCCATCGCCTGCTGGTTACTATCCAGCTTGATGTACGTCTTCGCAGTAAGCCAGATAATCTCGTCCGAAAGACTGTGGTTTTGATACTTCTGATACAAATGTTTAAGAGAATCAATAGCTTCAAACTTTTTGTTTTGAAAAAGCAAAAGCTCCACTGCCGAATATTCTTTCATCGCAGACTCGTTACTATCCAGCCCTGTGTTATCCATGATGAGTAAGGAAAGCTCGTTGGCATCGTTTGCGATTTCCCTCGAAGTCGCTTTTTTCAAAATATCGAGTACCGCTTTTGCCAGTACAAATTCTCCTTTGAAATAATGAAGCTTTGCATTGCGCAGCTTGGCTTCATACCCTAGCAGATCATCCTTCTGAGATTTTTCAACCTGTGAATATACCAATGTCGCTTCCCAAGGTTCGCCTTGCAAGAGGTAAATGTCACCCAGATCGAGCTTGCATTTATCTACAAAATTCTTCTCCTGCTTACCCGCTTCGATAGCAGTCTGAAGTATTTCAATCGCCTTTTTGAAATCATCTATATAGAATGCATTGAGAATCGCCATGTTCCTCAATGCCTCTATGGTCCTTACATTAATGCCCAGTTCATCGACAAGCTGCTGGTACTGCCCCAACAACTTTTGTACCTCGCTCCTTTTGACAGGATATGTATTTTTAACCTGTTCCTCTCTCGCAAAAATCGCCATTCGGCGGGCGACCGGATACAGTTGGCCTTTGGGATATTCCTTTACCAAGTGATCGAATATCGTGCCGGCATTATTGTAGTCCAGGTTTTGTAAGGCCAGCATTCCGAGATTGTATAGTCGCGATCCATTGTGCTTGAAACGCTTGTCCAGGGATCTTTCCTGAATAAATGCTTTGTAAAAATCCTTCCGCTGGATCTGGTACCAGATCAGCAACTCATTATAAAACCCTTCATTGGGAAACTTCTGGATCTTGTCGTAGAGAACCTTCTCTAATAAAGTTTGCTCCTTTTCGTCCTTAGTGAAGTCTTGGAGCATGTTCTGTACCACTTCGGTGTTCTGATACCGCATACCATAAGAAAGCAGCTCGTCGATCATTTTTTCGGGGTCATTCAAGTCCCGGTACACACTGGCCAGTTCCAGCTGAAACAGGTCACTGCGTTTTGAAGATGCTCTTGCTTCCAGGAGAATATTCTTAGCCCATTCAGACTGATTGATAGACCGGAATTCATCTGCCAAATCTCGTTTCAGCTCGATTCTTGCGCCCGATGCGGCCACGGCCTGCTCGTTCTTTTTGGAAGCCTCCTGGGTCTTTCCCTGCGCCTCTAACAGCACTCCCCAGTAAAGGAAGTACCAGCTGGCGTTGGCGGCATCATTCTTGATCTGCTTTTTATAAAACTGCTCCGCATCTCCCCAGGCTTTGGTCTTGACGATACAGCTCGTGTAGTTTTTCAGGGCAATTTTTTCAAATGATGATTTTAGCAGCGCATTATAATAGGTAAGCGCTTTCGGGCAGTCTCCGTTTTTGAAATACTCCTCGGCCATCTCCTTCTCGCTCTGGCCCGCCGCCGCCGCCCCGGAAAGAATAAACCATATTATAACCCAACTCGAAACCTTTTTCATAATAGAAAAAAAAATTTTGTCTTTAGTTATTATCATTCTCTAGGGCTGTGGATATGGGGATAATTACTTTATCCACTGTAGATTAACATACTTATCAACATAATGTGTATAACTATTGAGAGTTATACACTGTAGTTTTTTTAAATATCAACATTTAAGTGGCTGAAATACAAGTTATGAATTTATCTGTTCACATTCGAATGTTGGTAAACCCCTTCAGTTCACTATTTTTGTTATCCACACTTTCTAAAGTGGATCAACGTACTGTTAACTCTGGTTTAGATGTTAGTTGTCCACTTTAGAATCCAAACCGCTTTTTTATCCACACAAAACCGGGTTTATCCACAGTGTTGTTAACATTTTAGTGGTGCTTATGAACAAAATTTCCGGGTTATACACATAGTTATCCACACAAAGTGTATAAGAAATTGACGATTTTATTTAGGAATGGTGATATTGACATCGTTCAACTCGAAATTTGCCTTCAGAAGTATCTTATCCGGCATGTAATAGATCGGTTCCGGCTGCAAATCCTTATCCAATTCCCCAGTATCCCACCGTTTGTTTCGGTTTTTGTCGACGATGATCCGCAGAAAATATTTTCCTTGAGGAATATGTCTGAATGTATAGGGTGAGCTATATAGCGACTCAAAGATTTTGTATTGCTCGTCTACCAGTTCCACAATGAAGCGCATGGACGTATCCGCGTTTATCACAGCTCCCTTGATCTGGCCATAATCTTCCTCTTTTAAAATGGGATGTCTTAGCAGCATTTTAGCCAATGTATCACCTTCCACACTGATGATAGATCCCTTAGGCAAGTCCCATTTGACGGTGTCTTTCGCGAAGGATTTGGCCGAAATTGACAAGATATTATGATTTGTATTCCACTCGTATTTGAATGCATTCAGCGGCTCATGCGTCAAACTATCCGTGATCAATGTGATCTTTTGATCATCTATAAACTGTACGGGTTTGTTTAGAATCAGTTTGTAGGTAAATGTATTGGTGACCGGCTTATTGGACTCTGGCATGGTAGATATTGTAAAGGGATCCTTCTGTCTCTCTTTTCCTCTTGGTGCCTGAAATGCGATTTTTTGATCAAAATCCGTCACGGTTCCGAGTGAATCTGTTACTGAAAGCTTTACTAAAGTGGAGTCGGGATGTGGCTGTACATTGAAAAATTTGAGCGCTCCACCGTTTTCCAAGAGGTAGGGCAGCGTGTCTTTATTCATAAATGTGACATTCACTTTTTCGATAGGTTTGCTGAAAACGACCGAGTAATTGTTCACTCTTGGAATGGTACGCTGAATTTTTAGCAATGTATTATCCGACAGAAACATGGTCAGATTATAGGATGCAGAATCGGATCCGGCCTTGATTGGCTTGCTGATGAAACCCATTCTTTCATCCTTCGCATTGTAAAGCATGTTCCTGTTTTTGTCGTCAATAGCAATGAGTTTGTACTCCCTGCTCTGAATATTTTCAATGGAAAACACGCCGCTAGTGTCGGTTCTTGAGAAATAGTATGGCTTCTGTTTTGCGATATTCAATGTGTCCGTGACATTGTACAGGCCTACCAATGCATCGAAAATTGGCTTGTTGGTTTTAATGTCTTTGAGGCTTCCGTATATCCGCGCAGAGTCCAATGTATTAGACGTACTGAAAACAAGTTTTAGATTTTTGGCAGGATTTTTCTCAGCGAAATCCTTGATAGCGTCGCCAAAATTCAACGTGAAAGTGGTACTGTCTTTGAATTCATTTTTGAATGTAAGCAGCACCGACATTCCATTTTGTTTGTAGGAATATGGGTTGTCCGCTTCCGGCGTAATAATCAGTTTCTGGTTAATGTTGTCTACCACTACATACTCGTCAAAGAACAATTCGATCTTTCGCCCTTTGAAGTTTAGCGTCTTGTTGAGAGGATTACTTTCGACAAGATTGGGAGGAATGGAGTCTTTTTTTCCTCCTGTCGGCACTACTTCCTGGGCGCAGCGACCGAATATTAACAAGCAAATAATAGCCAAGGCAAGAGTCTTGATCATAGCACGGGTAATGTAAAAAGCCCCCAATACATCGGGGCGTATTGAGGGCTGATTTGATGTTTTCAAAGTTTTATTTTTTGTTAATGACGTAAATAAGACTGGACGTATTCAATGTTTCGCTGTTGTCGGATTTGCCTTTCCAGTTAGATATCAGACCAGTGCGGAAACTATCGATCAGGTTGATTTTTTTAGCCTTGTATTTGGTGCTCAGCATACCAACATAGAACGAATCGAACCACATCGGTAATATCTTTTGAATATGCATATGATGCTTTTCGAGAAGCTGTTTCATACTTCCTTTGGTGAAATGATACAGGTGGCGGGGAACGTCGTACGCCGCCCAAAACCGGCCATATTTCAATGCATCGAAAGACTGTGGATTTGGTACCGCGATGATAATAGTACCGCTTTCATTTAGATGTTCGGTGAGCCATTCGAGGGTTTCATTGAGCTGATGTACGTGTTCAAGTACGTGCCAAAGCGTAATCACATCGAATTTCAGACCCTGCAATGCGTCAGTTTGAATGTCCTGAAAGATGCTTGCCCCTACCCTTTTTGAAGCAACTTCGCGCGCTCCGGAGTCTGGTTCGGTACCAAATACTTTCCATCCATTCTCTTTGATTGCACCTAAAAAGTTACCGGTACCGCATCCAATATCGAGCAGCGTTCCCTTTTTGGAAGACTGTTCGTTGATCATTTTAACCTTCTGTCCAATGGTGTAATCGCGCACAGAAGTATATATTTTGCTCATCACATCTTTGGCCTCATCGTGATGTGAAATATAATCCTGAGATTGATAATACGCTCCTATTTCTGGTTCCGGTGGCCTCGGGTTAGTGAATAGAAAGTAACAGGAATTGCATTGTTGTATGGTAAACTCCCGGTGTGAAACCGTATAATCTTCCACATTCAGGTAATTACTGAAACTGGATTTGTTACAAACCGGGCAATTTTCAAGCGTTTCTAATGACATTATCGTCCTATAAAGAGCATTAATACTGAGATGTCGGAAGGGCTTACACCGCTGATACGGGAAGCTTGTCCGATGGTGGAAGGGCGTGTTCGTTTCAATTTTTCACGGCCTTCGTATGATAATGATGTGACCACATCGTAGTTGAAATTTTCAATGATGCCCAGGTTTTCGAGCTTGTTCATCTTCTCAACGAGCAGCATTTCTTTCTCAATGTAGCTGTCGTATTTGAGATTAATCTCGGCCTGCATAATAGAATCCGGGCTGAAATTTTCAAGCAAGGAGGCTACTGTTTCACTTGCGCCTGACAATTGCGCAATGGATATCTGAGGTCGTTTCAGCAACTGTGCGAGCGGAAGTTTTTCGCGGACTAATGCAGTTCCGATACTTTCCAGCAGCGGGTTGATTTCCTCCGGAGTAATTTTCGTCGCAGCGAACGTAGTAATGATATCGTTAACCTCCTGCTTTTTTTTCAATACTGTTAGCAGACGTTCTTCATTGGCCAAACCAATCTCGTGGCCTTTTTGTGTAAGCCTTATATCTGCATTATCCTGCCGAAGAAGCGTCCGGTATTCGGCGCGGGAAGTGAACATACGGTAAGGTTCTTCCGTGCCTTTATTGATCAGGTCGTCGATCAGTACTCCAATATATGCCTCTGATCTTTTGAGTACGAAGGGAGATAACTCGTTCACATTTCTGTGCGCATTGATACCAGCCATCAAACCCTGACAGGCGGCTTCCTCATATCCGGTAGTACCATTGATCTGACCTGCAAAAAACAGGTTCTTAATCAAGTGTGTTTCCAGGGTAGATTTAAGCTGCGTCGGTGGGAAATAGTCGTATTCAATCGCGTAGCCGGGACGAAACATTTTTGCGTTTTCGAAGCCTGGGATTTTCCTCAAAGCTGCGTACTGTACATCCTCGGGAAGCGAGGTAGAGAATCCATTGACGTAAACCTCAACGGTATCCCACCCTTCCGGTTCTACGAAGATCTGGTGACGGTCCTTATCTGCAAAGCGATTGATTTTGTCTTCAACAGAAGGACAGTACCGGGGCCCAATTCCTTTGATCCTGCCTGAGAACATTGGGGATTTTTCAAAACCGGTGCGGAGTATTTCGTGTACTTCGGAATTGGTGTAAGTAATCCAGCAGCTCCTTTGTTTGGCCAGCGGCTTGGTATCTGTGTAGGAAAACTTTGCCGGCTTTTCGTCACCTGGCTGCTCCTCCATTTTGGAATAGTCGAGTGAACGTCCGTCTACTCGAGGGGGTGTTCCGGTTTTCATCCGGCCTGCTTCGAAGCCAAGTGTTACCAATTGTTCGGTAATGCCCGTGGCGGATTTTTCACCGGTGCGTCCTCCTCCGAAATTCTTCTCGCCGATATGGATGAGTCCATTCAGGAATGTGCCGTTTGTAAGCACGACCGATTTTGATCTGATCTCAATGCCGAGACTAGTCTTCACGCCGCAGGCTTTACCGTTTTCTATGATGATCTCTTTCGCGGTGTCTTGCCAGAAATCTACGTTCGGATTGTTCTCTAAAATGTTCCTCCATTCCTGTGCAAATAACACGCGGTCGCTTTGGCAACGCGGGCTCCACATCGCGGGACCTTTGGATAGATTAAGCATCCGGAACTGGATCATTGTCTTATCGCTCACTATTCCTGACTGCCCACCGAGCGCGTCGATCTCGCGAACGATTTGTCCTTTGGCTACACCGCCCATTGCCGGGTTGCACGACATCTGCGCGATGGTATGCATGTTCATTGTAATCAGCAGTACGGAGGAGCCCATCGTCGCTGCAGCCGCGGCTGCTTCACATCCCGCGTGGCCCGCTCCTACCACAATTACATCGTATTCTTGAAACATAATTTGTTTACTTATTAAACCACTTTAATTAAAGTGTTCCACGTGGAAATTTAACTAGAATTGGATAAGGTACTCGTCCTCTTTGGCCCTCATCGCTTTTTTCAGACTTTCATCCGAATCTTCATAACCCATCAGGTGAAGCAATCCGTGTATCAGTACCCGCCGCATTTCGGTCTCAAAATCGGCGTGAAACGTCTCGGCATTCTCCCTCACCCTATCCACACTAATGTAGATGTCACCTTCCAATATATTGTCTTCCTCACTATTGTCAAACGTAATGATGTCTGTGAAATAGTCGTGATCCAGGTACTGTTTATTGATTTCTAAAAGGTATTCGTCCGAACAAAAGATATAATTCAGATCAGATATTTCGTAACCCTCTGATTCTGAGGTTTTTTTGATCCATTTTTTGGTTTTAAGCGGACGAGGTAGGTCGAAATCGACGTCTTCTGAGAAGAAATTAAGCATGCTTGTCGGAACTGCCGGAGGACTATCATTTTAGCCAATAATAACCCTCTCTACATTTAAATGTTTGATGGTAAATAATTTACAAACATACTAAGTATCTTGTTAAGATAACATTCAGCAGCAAACAGCTAGTAACAACTCTTTCATAAAAAGTGTTAAAGCCATTTGCTGAATATGCCAACAAAATGAACGGGTGATCAGTTCTTAGCCTGGTATTTGCGGAAGTAAGTGTCCACCTCTCTTTTGTAAAACGGAGAGAATGTAGGTGGGATAGTTCGCAGTAATTCGGTCTGCTTTTCTTTTTCCCGGATGTATTTTTCAAATGCTGCAGGCGGTTGGCGCGGCAGCTGTTTTGCGCTCTGGGCTTTGCGCTGCTCGTCCTCATCCTGCTCTTTCATCGCCTTTTCAGATTCAAGAAGCCTGGTCGTAATTTCCTGGTTGCGCTTGATCAGCTCAGGTGTAACCCTCTTGTTCACGAGGTCCGTCTCTGTTTCATCCATTTTTTCGGAAATCTCCTGAAGCTCCTTGGCCATTTGTTTGCCAACCTCAGTTCCTTTTTGAGATTCCATGAGATCCTGGATCATTTTGCGAATCGCTGCTTGTTGCGCAGCCATACGGGCCAGTTGTTCCGAATTATTCCCCTGTCCCTCTTTACTACCCTGCCCGAGCTTTTTGATCTGCCCGTTTAGTTTTTCCTGCATTTCGCCCATGCCAGGCTGCTCACCCTTCTGCTTACCCTTCTTACCTTTTCCACTACCGGGCATAGCCATCGCCATTTGCTGCTGCATCTGGTTGAACACATCACTAAGCATCAGAGCCAGATTGTTCATAGAAGTCATCGCGAATTGCTGTTTGGAAGTAGCGACATTGATCTGCCTGTCCTTAATGCTTTTTACACTTTCGTCCATGTACGACTTCATGTCATTCAGCTCACGGGTAATGAACGACTGGATCTGTACCACGCGACCGGCCAGGGCGTAAAGGCTGTCCTCTACAATTTTGGCGTCATCTTTTAATTTCAACTGTTGCTGGCCGAGTTTGATGAAACGGGGATCCTGAAGACTTACTCCTCTGAAATCCTTCATCAATGTTTCCTGGTCAAATGATAATGTGATCAGGTTTTCGAGAATGTCCCTGAGCGCGTCCAGATTTTCCTGCATTTGCTCCATCTCCGCAGCCTCCATTTGTTCTGACATCGACTGCGACATTTTTTTCATCGATTTAGCCGCTTTTTTCTGCGACTCGGAGGCTTTGGAATTCTGTTGCTTGTCAAGCTCTTGCTTGCTCTGCTCCATTTGCTCAGAAGCGTTTTTTTGCTCTTCTTTTTGTGAATCGATAGGCTGCTCAAGCTCCTCGCCCATCTCTTCGATATCCTTCATATTCTCCTGCGCTTTTTTAAATTCGCCCTGGATATCCTCCTGATCTTTTTTTAGACCGTCATTTTTTTCTTTCTTATCGTTGGAATTGCTGGTCTTTTCGTTTTCCTGGCTTTTGTCTGCTAAATTCTCTTCTTTCTCAGCAAGCTCGTCGAGCTTCTCCACCAGGTTTTCCATTTTTTGCTCCATCTGCATTTGCTTGAAGAGCTTCATGGTGCGTTCCAGTTCTTTTTCAAGGTTGTTCTCTTTGTTACGCAGTTTCTCCATCAGGCTGGACATGCGTTCGCTCTGTTTTTGTTCCAAAAGCTTTTTCAATTCCTTATAAAGCTTCTCGGTGTCATTGTCCATCAGCTCATTCATCAGCTTTTGCAACTGATCGAGTTTGCTCTGTAACTCCGGACTTTGCTGATTAAACTGTTTCGACTTTTCGTTGGCATTCTGATTCTTTTCCTGCAAAGCCTGCAATTCTTTCATCAGCTCCTCCCGTTTCCGTAGTACCTCCTCTATTTGTTTCTGTTCTTTGAAATCGAGGTCTTTGTTGCTTTTTAAACGGTTGTCCAGATTGTCCAGATCCTTTTGCAGGCTTTGTGCCTTTTTCATGGCGGACTGCATTTGGTTCTCCGTTTCCTGCTCCGATTTTTTTATTTCCGCTTCCAACTGGTCCTTGGACGGTACCGTGAATTGAATGGACCGCGAGCGGGCGCTTTTTGCGCCATTCACGCCATCATTGTCCCATACCTGGGCATAGTATTCAATTTTATCCCCCGGGGCCAGTTTGAGGCTATCTACATACCATTGGAAGAAAAAGCTCTGCGTATTAACGGTTTTGTTAAAGGGAATCGGAATGCCTTTTGGCTGGGAAGGCTTATCATCTTTGGCTCTTTTGACAGAATAAAACATTTTCAGCTGAGAGAAACCATAGTCGTCGCTAATCGAGCCGCCCAGGACCAGGTAGTTATAAAGTGTCGTGTCCTGGAAATTTTCGAGGTTAAGCACTGGAAATTTGTCAGGTATCACATTGATGTAATAACCGATTTTATCAGCATTGGTAGTTTCGTCATTTTTCAGAGAAACCTGATATTGTGAAGACTTACGAACTGCGCGGCGAATCTGGAAATGTTCCCCATTGCTTTCCTTGGCTTTGTAAAGCGCAGAATCATTCTCAAAACGGATGGATAGTGATTTTGTGGACGAAGTATTAAAATCCCATTCAACGGTAGTACCCTCTGGGACCGACAGATTTCCCACATTACTGAGTCCTTCTGACGGTTTATTGAGATAGGACGGGTAATGCAGATTTACGTCGAATGACAGCAATGAAGGTCTTTCATTAACTGTAATCCTGTATTCGTCAGACGCATAGCCAGCTGCATCGAATGAGAATGCAACATTGCGCTGTAAATTCTTGAATGTATAGGAGAAGTTTCGCGATCCTTCGTGTGTTAGCTTAAACCGTGAACCATTCTGTACCAAGTAGACTGCTGTGGGCAATGCTTCGCCTTTCAGCGACAGTTTTAATGTAAAGTCTTCATTCCGGAATGCTTTCAAACTCTTATTTTCCAATACAAAAGAGAATGGCGCGTATGTATAGTTTTTCTGAAAATGAATGATGCGGTCGGAGCTGGATGAGAAAAATGATGGATTGAAAAGCAGTATGGCTGCAATGGCTGCGAGCGGATAAATGGCATATTTAATGCGTTTTCGGTTTTCATTGAAACGGATCGCGTCGGAGAACCGGACAATCAGCAATTGTCCTGATTTCTGCCGGATACTGGCTTCTATCAAATCGGATTGGGTACCTGATAAATTTCTGAGCTGTAATGTATTGACGAGCTTATCTCCTATTTCCGGAAAATAAGACCCGATCTGCAAGGCGGCGTCCTCGTCAGAAAGTGGTTTTTTGAGCCCGTACAGATGAATGACAGGCTGTATAACCCATTGGAAAAATGTGAACACCAAAACCGCCAGGAAGCCAAAGAAGAGCATTCCTCTCACTACTGAACTGAAACGGCCGAAATATTCAATGGTATTGAAAAACAAAAAGACTGTCAGCAACAGAGCCACAGAAAAGATAATGCCTTTGAGCAACTGGTTCTGATAATATTTTTGACGGTACTCCTGTATGCGCAGCAACAGGCCTTCCATTGCCGGAGTGAAAGGGGTCATAGGTGTCCTCGTTATAACTGTGCGATTATAACGTATGCGGGAATTAAAAATTACCAATTGCTCACATACGCTTAAAACGAAGAAATATAATGAAAAATAGTGAAATTATACTCGCTATGTCGCTAAATGCTTTTGTCAGAATCAACATTTTACTACTCAGATTTAGAGGGAAAGCAATACACCGGCCGAAGCATAGTTGATCCAGTTGAAATTGTATATCTCGTCTGTGTCAGCTCCACCTTCTACAACGCGGTAGCCTAACTTGATTCCTAACTTCGGATTGACCTGATAAGCAACGCCAGCGAAGATGTCCTCTGCCCTACCCGCCTTAGCCGCCAATGCATCGCCTTCCAGTATCACATTCCATCGATAGGAAGGCTTGTAAGAAGCGTAAAAATTGATCAGCGGAACAAACCCGACGTTATCGAAATGAGTATCATTCGATTCATTTTTAAACCTCACATCAGCGTCTCTAATCTTGCCCGTAATCCCTGCACCGAGCGTCCACCTTGCGTTGGATATGAAGTCGTAACGGTAGGTTAGCCGGTAGGAATTGAATTTGTAGAAGACGGTGGTATGTTGGCTCGTCGTAAATAAAATGCCGTTGAAATTTACATCTTCACGGAACGATCCGTTATATCGAACTGTAAGCGGGGCATATAAGGCAGAAATGTTATGCCGCTTGCCGAAAGTATAGCCTCCTCGGATCCGGTAAAAGGCTTTTGGGTTGATTTCCAGTTGTTTAGCGAGGTTCACTAATGTTCCTCCCTTATTCGGAATGCGGACTTTGTTATAATTCGTGCCGAATACTAAGCCACCTTCGATATCAAGACGTAGCTGGGCCAAGACCGGCCTGGTGCTGGTGAAAAGCAGTATCAGTAATAAAGCTCGGGATAGCATAAGCATCATATTTATAAAGAAAAACAAACAACCCGGGAAGGAGTTGTTTGTATAAAATTGATGCCAGAGGGAAATTCTTTTTCTATTAAGCTTCGATAGTTTCAGGGTAATTTTTAACCTCTCTTACAAAGGACTTGATATCTTGTTCCAAATTAATAGTTTCCTGCAAAACCCTGATAAAAGCACTTCCGATAATGGCGCCAGCCGCATGACCGGATGCCTTTTTGAAGGTTGCATGGTCCTTGATCCCAAAGCCGATCAATCGCTCATTTTTCAAGTTCATTGCATCCAAACGTTCGAAATAGGATTCCATGTCCGTGCTAACGCCACTTTTAGAGCCTGTGACGCTCGCAGAGGAGACGGTATATATAAAACCCTCACTTACCTCGTCAATCTGGCGTATACGCGCTTCTGATGTTTGTGGTGTGACCAGGAAAATGTTCAGTAATCCGTAAGTATCGAATATGGATTTGTATTCATTGAGATAAACATCCATGGGCATATCCGGCAGAATCAATCCGTCCACACCTGTTTCAGCACATTTGCGGCAAAAGTTCTCGATTCCATATTGCAAAACAGGATTAATGTAGCCCATAAGCAATACCGGAACAGAAATGGTTTCCCGCATATCTTTCAGCTGTTCAAAAAGTATCTTCACAGACATCCCGTTTTCCAGTGCCTGATCATTACTTTTCTGAATAGTTTCACCGTCAGCAACAGGATCAGAATACGGCATACCGATCTCAACGAGGTCTGCGCCGCCATCTTGCAAGGCACGAAGAACGCGCATGGTGTCGCTCAGTTCCGGAAAACCTGCTGTGAAATACACATTAAGCAGTCCGGTACTTTCACCATGGGCCTTATAATTATCAAAAAGACTTACAATCCGGTTCATTCCTTTGTCCAGTAATCAATCACCAATACTTTGTCCAGATGTGGTTCCAGAACTTTTACAAATGCTTTGTGGTCGGGATGAGGCAGGTATATCTCGCGTGCAGCTTCGCTATCGAAAGTAACAAGGAATGCGTGAGTGAAGCCTTGCGCCAATCCCTCAGGGCTATTATTGGTACCCCATTCAAATCCTTTCACTTCTTTAATTTTGGTAGGAACCTTCCTGAAGGCGTCCTCAACTTCTTTAACCTGTGCCGGAGTTGCTGAATCTTTAAATTTAAAGAGGACTACGTGACGTAACATTTTTTTTGAGGTTGTGTTTTGAGCTGAAACAGATGCCATTGATCCAAAAAGGAGCATGCCGGCAAACAAAAGAAGCTTTAAATTCATGTGATTTGGATTACGGATTATAAATGGAAAGCTATAAAAAAGAAGTAGCCAGAAGCTAAGCAGAGCAATTAAGACATTCACCTTCGTCACTGAACTTCAACCGGTCGAATTCGCCCAGTTTTTCTTTTAGTTCAAGAATTTCATCTTCCAGGTCGCATCTCTCGAAAAGAGACAGCTCCCCTGAGTTTACCTTTCCTTCCAGTTCCTGAATTTTCAGGCGCAGGTCGAAAACCTCTGGTAATGTTAGTGTAGCCATGTGATGTTAATGGTCAGTTGGAAAATTAATCGATGTATTTCATATAGGTAGCCATATCCTTGTCACCACGGCCGGAAAGGTTCAGTACCACTGTTTCATCAGCGGAAGCACCTAGCCTGCCCAGTATCGCCAATGCATGGGATGATTCCAATGCGGGGATAATGCCTTCGTGGCGGGTCAATTCAAATGCAGCCTGAACAGCTTCGTCATCAGTAGCGGACATAAAAATACCGCGACCGCTGTCGTACAGATATGCATGCTGAGGGCCTATTCCGGGGTAGTCGAGACCGGCAGAAATTGAAAAAGGCTCTACCACCTGTCCATCTTCGGTTTGCATGAGTATTGTTCTGCTTCCGTGCAGTACACCTGGTTTACCCAAAGCAGTAGTCGCAGCAGAATGGCCGGATGTTAACCCCAGCCCGGCAGCTTCCACAGCCACCAGTTTCACATTTTCTTCGTCCAGAAAATGATAGAATGCACCGGCAGCATTACTTCCGCCACCAACACAGGCTACAACATAATCGGGCGTTTCTTTACCGGTTTGCTCTTTCAGCTGCCATCTAATCTCCTCAGAAATAATGGCCTGGAAACGAGCAACCATGTCAGGATAGGGATGTGGCCCTACCACTGACCCAATAATATAATGGGTATCGACCGGATTATTGATCCAATGACGCATAGCCTCATTGGTAGCGTCTTTGAGGGTTCTGGACCCGCAAGTCGCAGGTATTACCGTTGCTCCCAGCATCTTCATGCGGGCAACATTAGGGGCCTGGCGCTCAATGTCAAGCTCGCCCATATACACAACACATTCAAGGTCCATGAGTGCACACACGGTGGCCGTGGCCACACCGTGCTGCCCCGCGCCGGTTTCAGCGACTATGCGCTTCTTTCCCAGCCTTTGGGCCATTAGTATCTGTCCAATGGTGTTATTGACCTTGTGGGCGCCTGTATGGCACAAGTCTTCTCTTTTGAGAAAGATATTGGTTTTATATTTTTCCGAAAGCCGGTTTGCCCTGTAGAGCGGCGTAGGCCGGCCGACGTAGTTTTTTAAAAGACCGTTGTACTCTTTTTGAAAAGAAGGATCTGCAATGACCTGAAGATAGTTTTCGCGCAGCTCCTCGACATTAGGATAAAGCATCTCGGGAATAAATGCGCCGCCAAAACTTCCGTAATATCCACGGTTATCAACCTGGTAGGAATTCTTTTCTACTATTGCTTCCATAATAAATTAAGCTTCCGCCTCTTCTTTCTCTTTTACACGAATAAGACTAAACAATTCTTCCAGTTTGGCGATATCCTTAATACCCGGCTCGGTTTCGAACCTGCTATTGACATCAATACCATAAATAGGGAGTGTTTTGGACAATGCGATGATCTCTTCGACATTTTCAAGACCGATGCCTCCGCTGAGGAGAAATGGCTTCTCATTGTCGTACTTCTTCAATAATTTCCAATCAAATGCGACGCCGTTACCTCCTGGATTGTCTCCTTTTGTATCAAATAGGAACAGATCGCAAAAAGACTTGTAGTTATTAAGCATTGCAAAATTGAACTGTTCGTCGATGGAGAAAGCCTTGATCACACTAACGCCTTTCTGGCGGATACTCCGGCAAATGTCCGGCATTTCGTTTCCATGGAGCTGGACATATTGCAGGTCATATTTTTTGACCATATTCAGAATGTGCCCGGGATTAGCATTCACAAAAACCCCTACTTTTTTGATGTTCTGAGGAATGCTTTTGATAAATTCCTCACTTAGTTCTTCTCCGGCAAAACGGGGTGATTTTTCGTAGAAAATAAACCCGATAAAATTAGGCTGCAGTGCAACCACTTTCTCAATGTTGTCTTGCTGGCGCAGTCCGCAAACTTTTATTTTCATAGAACCAGAGGATTTAAATTGCTGTGTTGAGTTAAGTCTTGTTGCAAATCAGCAAGTGCGGCTCCGGGATTTGCAGTTTTCATAAATGTTTCACCAATCAAAAAGCCTTTATAGCCGTGTTGATACAGTTTTACAATGGTATCAGCATCTTTCAGGCCGCTTTCTGATATCTTAACAAAAGAAGCCGGGATCAGTTCGCTCAGGCTTACAGAAGTTTCAATGGATGTTTCAAAGGTTTTGAGATTGCGGTTATTAACCCCCACGATATCAATGTGGTCGCCAATGCTTTGTTCGAGCTCTTCGGCATTATGCACTTCCAGTAGCACTTCCAGCCCGAGCTGATGCGCTTTTTGGCTCAATGCAGCAATTTCGGAGGGTTTCAAACACGCCGCGATCAGCAATATAATGTCAGCCCCGATTGATTTTGCCTCGTAAAGCTGATATTCATCGACAATAAAATCTTTGCGCAGCATTGGTATCCCTGGATTGGCTTGACGGGCTTTAAGAAAATCATCAAAAGATCCGCCGAAAAAGTCGGTATCTGTCAACACAGACAAACCTACGGCACCGGCATTGACATAATCCGAAGTCACATTCTCTGGAAGCACCTGATCATTAATAATGCCTTTGGAAGGAGACTTTCTCTTGAATTCTGAAATGATCTGAGGAGATGAAGCAGATCTTAGGGCCGTAGCTAACGAAATAGTTTTGCGCGAGAACAAGCTCTCATTTTCCAGGGCGGAAACCGATTTGTGTTTTTTGGACTCGCTTATTTCTATTTGTTTTCGGGCAATAATTTTTTCTAAAATATTCATCTACAATTCCGATATCTTCAAAATATAAATTCGATGGGTGTTAATCCGGCCTATTCTTCAATTAGTGTTTTAAAGCTTCTTAGTGCCTTCCCGCTTTCCAGAGATTCCCTGGATGCAGCTACTGAATCTTCGAGTGAAGAGCCGGGATTGGCACAGTATAAAGCTAATGCCGCATTGGCTATAACAGCCTGTTTCTGTGCAGCGGTAGCGGTGTTGTTCAATACATTCATGAAAATTTTAGCAGAATCCTCAACAGTTTTACCCCCCGAAAGCTCATCAGCGCGCAAAGTTTGTAACCCTAGATGAGCGGGAGTGAGGATTTGCTCAGAGTGAGCGGTTATGATCTTAAAAGCTCCTGTCAATGACACTTCGTCGTATCCGTCTAATGCGTGAAGAACCAAAAATTGTTTATCCGTTTGTTGGTAAAGATAAGCAAAAAGACGCGCTAATTCAAGACTAAAAACCCCTACAAGCTGTTTTTTGGGAGAGACCGGATTGACCATCGGGCCGAGCATATTGAAAAAGGTTTTGATGCCTAATTCGCGTCGAACAGGGGCAACATTCTTCATAGCGGGATGAAACAAAGGCGCGTGCAAAAAACATACACCAGCATCATTGATCTTTCGTTCCAGGTATCCTTTGTCATTTGTAAACTTGGCACCTAAATATTCCAGGACGGTGGATGATCCGCATAGTGATGACACGCCATGGTTTCCATGTTTGGCCACATTCTGCCCCGCGCCAGCCACTACAAAACATGATAATGTTGAAATATTAAAAGTATCCTTACCGTCCCCACCTGTTCCGCAAACATCAATAGGATCATAATCCGACAAATCAACGGCCAGGCAAAGTTCAAGCATTGCGTCCCGGAAACCTTCCAACTCTTCCACAGTAATGCTACGCATGGCATAAATGGTCAGAAAAGCGGCAATTTCGGAATTGGAATACTTACCGGTACTGATACCAATGAGAACGTCTTTCGATTGCTCCTTACTTAAAGCCTTATATTCAAAAAGATGGCTAAGAATATGTTTCATGATTACTGCAATAACTTAATTAACAAACAAAACGGACTTCTGAATTCATTAAGGCGTGAGAATTACCTCTTTTTAGATCCAAAGCCAGTTTTGCAACATTTCTTTTCCGTGCTCTGTCAGGACTGATTCCGGGTGAAATTGCAGGCCTTTTACGTCATATTTTTTGTGAGAGAGACCCATAACCCTGCCTTTTTCGTCCAAAGCAGTTATAGTAAGATCTTCTGTAAATGTCTCCGGAATGACAGTCCATGAATGGTAACGTCCCACCTTTATTTCGCGTGGCAAACCCTTAAAAATACGCTCTGATGGGTCGGTAACCAATGCAATATCGCTGATACCATGCAACACATCGGTCATATTCTCCAATGTGGCGCCATATACTTCGCCTATGCCCTGATGGCCAAGGCAAATTCCTAAAATGCTTTTACTCGGACCATATTCCCGGATTACATCGTGCATTATTCCTGCTTCGGATGGGATACCCGGGCCGGGAGAGAGGAGGATTTTGTCATATTTCCTAACCTCTTCGAGCGCAATTTTGTCATTTCTGACGATCTCCACCTGGTCATGCAATTCACGGAGAATGTACACCAGGTTATATGTGAAAGAGTCGTAATTATCTAGAACAAGAATTTTCATTTTAACTATAATTTCAGGGTTATTATACAGCTATTTTATAATCAAGAACCAGGTCGTCTCCCGATTTGCCACGGATTCCCCAGTTGTACAAAGGAGTTTCGGTCAATGTGATCTCGATATCATTGGGAGAAATAGCTAGTACTTGTTCAAAACGGGTAAAAATAAGTTGGTACAATGCCTTCTTTGCGTCAATAGAACGTCCTTGGAAAAGAGAGATTTCAATAATCGTATATTGGATGCTTCGTCCCTCAGGGTAATAAAAATCACCTTCTTCCAGATAAAAAAACCGGTGAGCCCGTTTGTTTTCAGGGTATTGAAAAGCATCGACTATGCAGCTATGCAGTAAATCCGAAAATTCCCGCCTGATAGACCGCAGTGAGGATCTATGACCATATATTTTGATCTGTGCCATACCGTTTAAATGTCTCCTGCGACATGAATAGCCTGGCGCAAGGCAGCCAGTTTACTGTTTATTTCCTGTAACTCACTCTCTACATTAGATTTAGCAACCACACCCATACCTGCCCGGTAAAACAATGTATTGTCCTTGCTGAGGAATGTACGTATCGCTATGGCATGATTGAAATCGCCGTTGAAATCCATAAAACCAATCGCTCCTCCGTAAATGCTCCGGTTACTGGTTTCCATCTGATCGATGAGTTTCATTGCATTGTGCTTAGGTGCTCCCGAAAGCGTGCCGGCCGGGAAAGTATCGGCTACCAATTGGAGCGGATTCACACCCTCGTTCATTTTGCCGACTACCTTCGAAACCAAATGGATCACGTGTGAGTAGTATTGAACCTCTTTGTAATTGGTCACTTTAACGGCATCACAACTTCTACTCAGGTCATTTCGGGCCAGATCTACCAGCATCACGTGCTCAGCGGTCTCTTTTGGGTCATTCAAAAGGTTCTGTGCAGCTTCTGCATCAGCCTGATCATCTCCTGTTCTTCTGAAAGTACCGGCGATCGGATGAATTTCAGCCTGTCCGTTTTTAATGAATATTTGTTTCTCAGGAGACGAGCCGAAGATCTTGTAACTGCCATAATCGAAGTAAAATAGGTATGGCGAGGGGTTTATCGAACGTAATGCGCGGTAAACATTGAATTCGTCGCCTTGAAATTCGCGGCTGAACCTTCTGGAGGGTACGATCTGGAAAACATCGCCACGAAGACAATGATCAATTCCTTTCCGAATAACTTTCCGCATCTCGTCATCGGTCACATTGGAAGTCTCATCCGAAGCAATCTGAAAGCCATATTTGGGAAAATTCCTGTTCTTGATTAGTATTTCAATTTGTTCAAAACCACTATCCTCTTTTGTCTCCCCATATTGATGTTCAAATATGTAAAGTTCATTTTTGAAGTGGTTGATGGCAATTACATAGCGGTAAACCTGGTAGAAAATCTGATCAATTTCTGTTTCAGGATTGGCAGGTTGAATGTCGATATCTTCGAAGTAGCTAACGGCATCGTATGTCATGTGACCAAAAAGGCCATTTGTGATAAACGGAAAGGTGCTTTTTTCAGATACGAAACTTTGCGCAAAGGAATAGAGAGTCTGAACAGCATCCTTTGGATTGGATAAGGTGAAGTTGACTTCTTCACCGTCGGGAAACTTTTGGGTAACAGCTCCGTTGTTTAGCTTGAAAGATGCAACGGGGTCACAACAGATGTAGGTAAATGAGTTTTCGTTACCGTGATAATCAGAGCTTTCTAATAAAATGGTATTTACGAAGCGATCTCTTAACTTCAAATAGATGGATACTGGCGTCAGTGTATCCGCCAGAAGTTTTTTATGGCGGGTGGTTATTGGGAAGGTTTTGTTCAATGTGGTCATGGTAAACTTTTTATAATGTGTACAAAAAAACGGCTCGCTGTTGGATGAACAGCGAGCCGTTTGGTAAGTATATTTTCATTTATACAACACAATAGGCTACTCGTCCATCTTTTTAAGACGTGCGCGCCACCACCAGATTGTATTGAATGTGTATTTCATGATTGGATAATATGCCGTACTTGCATTTCAGGTGACAAATATAGAAAAAGAAAATTTGAATCTATTTATTCCGGGAAATATTATCGCAGAACTTTTTCCAAGGTGTACTGCCAGGCACAAAAAAAGACCATCCTTGTGAGATGGTCTTAGTATAATGGTATTGTGGCGGCTACCTACTTTACCAGGTTTGATCCAAGTATCATCGGCGGTTCTGGGCTTAACTTCTCTGTTCGGGATGGGAAGAGGTGAACACCAGGCCAATAGCCACCAACAAGGTCTTTGTTGGTTATTAGCAACAATATCTTTGAGTTAGAGTTTAAAGTCTATGAGTTTAAAGTTTATGAGTATTCTTTACTCATTGACTCATGAACTAATAAACTTATAGGCTCATTTCATGTCATATTGGAAGTAGAAGAGAAAAATAAGAAGTGTAATGTGCAAGCTGTTGGGTAATTAGTACTGCTCAGCTGAATGTATTTCTACACGTACACCTGCAGCCTATCAACGTCGTAGTCTACAACGACCCTTATGTGGAAGATTCATCTTCGGGCTAGTTTCGCACTTAGATGCTTTCAGCGCTTATCTATTCCCCACATAGCTACCCGGCCATGCCACTGGCGTGACAACCGGTTCACCAGCGGTGGGTCCACCTCGGTCCTCTCGTACTAAAGGCAGCCCCCGTCAATCTTCCTACGCCCACCACAGATAGGGACCGAACTGTCTCACGACGTTCTGAACCCAGCTCGCGTGCCACTTTAATCGGCGAACAGCCGAACCCTTGGGACCTTCTCCAGCCCCAGGATGTGACGAGCCGACATCGAGGTGCCAAACCTCCCCGTCGATGTGAGCTCTTGGGGGAGATCAGCCTGTTATCCCCGGCGTACCTTTTATCCTTTGAGCGATGGCCCTTCCATACAGAACCACCGGATCACTATACCCTGGTTTCCCACCTGCTCGACCCGTCGGTCTCACAGTCAAGCCTGCTTGTACTATTGCACTCCACACACGGTTACCAAGCGTGTTGAGCAGACCTTTGGAAGCCTCCGTTACACTTTTGGAGGCGACCACCCCAGTCAAACTACCCACCATGCACGGTCCTTCTTTTAAAGAAGTTAGATCCCAGGCCAGCGAAGGGTGGTATTTCAACGTTGGCTCCTGAACGCCTGGCGACGCCCACTCACAGCCTCCCACCTATCCTACACATCCCTGACCCGAAAACAATGCAAAGCTATAGTAAAGGTGCACGGGGTCTTTCCGTCCCGTGGCGGGTAAGCGGCATCTTCACCGCTACTACAATTTCACCGAGCTCACGGCCGAGACAGTGCCCAGATCGTTACACCATTCGTGCAGGTCGGAACTTACCCGACAAGGAATTTCGCTACCTTAGGACCGTTATAGTTACGGCCGCCGTTTACTGGGGCTTCGATTCAATGCTTCTCTTGCGATGACATCCCCTCTTAACCTTCCAGCACCGGGCAGGTGTCAGGCCCTATACGTCAACTTTCGTTTTGGCAGAGCCCTGTGTTTTTGCTAAACAGTCGCCTGGGCCATTTCTCTGCGGCCTCTCATCGCTGAGGAGGCTCCCCTTCTCCCGAAGTTACAGGGTTAATTTGCCGAGTTCCTTAGCCGTGATTCACTCGAGCACCTTAGAATATTCTTCTCGACTACCTGTGTCGGTTTACGGTACGGGTTGCGTACAGCTGATGTTTCAAAAGCTTTTCTTGGAAGCGTTTTCGTGTATTCGCATCGCCCGTAGGCTCCGCTCAACGCACTATTCCGTCAGTACGTATACACCACAATACTCCGTCACTTTTTCACACTGCATGCAAGGGCAGGAATATTAACCTGCTGTCCATCGGTAGTCGCCTGTCGGCTATACCTTAGGCCCCGCCTAACCCTCCGTTGATTAGCATAGCGGAGGAATCCTTAGTCTTTCGGTGTGCGGATTTCTCATCCGCATTATCGTTACTTATGCCTACATTTGCTTTTCTCACCAGTCCAGCCCAGCTTACGCCAAACCTTCACCCCTGTGAGAATGCTCCCCTACCGATCGTATAAATACTATCGCATAGCTTCGGTAATATGCTTGATGCCCGTTTATTATCGATGCCCGCCCCGCTCGACCAGTGAGCTGTTACGCACTCTTTAAATGTATAGCTGCTTCCAAGCTAACATCCTGGCTGTCTCTGCAGTCGGACCCCCTTAGTTCAACTTAGCATATATTTTGGGACCTTAGCTGATGCTCTGGGTTGTTCCCCTCTCGGACTGGGACCTTAGCACCCCAGCCCTCACTGCCGTGTATATCATGCCCCATTCGGAGTTTGTCAGAATTTGGTAGGATTTGACTCCCCCTAGTCCTATCAGTAGCTCTACCTGAACATGACTCGACCACGACGCTGTTCCTAAAAACATTTCGGGGAGTACGAGCTATTTCTCAGTTTGATTGGCCTTTCACCCCTACCCTCAGTTCATCCGAAAACTTTTCAACGTTTACCGGTTCGGTCCTCCACGATGTGTTACCAGCGCTT